>NZ_AP014570.1 GCF_000828915.1 Serpentinimonas maccroryi | reverse complement strand
CTTTAGCTGTAGATGCCGGCGGCGTGTACGCGCTGCGCCAGCTGGCGCACGTCGCCCCCCTCTCTCAATCTAGACAGCAGGTCGCCAACCTGCTGCGGGCCGTTGCTGCGCTTGGTCATGTGTTTTCCCCTGCTTGCTGGGTTGGCGTCATGGTTCCAGCCCCATGGGCTTTGCTTGGCTTAGGCCAAGGGATGCCCAAAAAATGCGATTGACCGCAAAACAGCGCGGGCAGGCCGGGCTGCTGCTCAACACACCGGACTTTTTTGCCTGTTCTGTGGCCGCCAAAGCTGCACAAATACTCATTTGCTTTTACGCTCAATTACTCAGGCAGTCTGCCAACGTACTCGGTCAATAGCTCTTTGATGGTCTTACCCTGCTTGGCCGCAAAGATCTTCAGCTTCGTGTGCTGCTCGGCCGGCAGCTCGAAATTCACGCGCTTCGTGCTGGCCTCGTCGGCCAGACTGGCAAGGGTGGCAGCCTTGTTGCTCCGGGCGCTCGGGCGGCCGGCGGTTAGAGTATTAACTGATTTGCTCATTTTTTCAATTCCTCAAATTATCAAATGAGTTTTTGCTTAATCTCGTTCGCCAAGGCGTGGACCTCGGCCGCTGCATCGCCGCCCGGCTCGGAATCCATGACGGTGGTGCCGACGGCGGCAGTGCCGGGATAGCTCACGCGCTGGGTGATGCGCGACGCTAGGATGGGTAAGCCATAACCCGTCAGCGCGTCGGTGACTTCGCCGCCGATGCGTGTGCCCTTGATGGCTCGGGACACCACAAAGGCTGCTTGCAGGCGACCGTCTGTGACCTCGATGCGCTGCTTGACCAGATCCACCAGGTCAGCGGTAGCCCAAATGTCGTAAGGACTGGGTTGCACCGGGATCAGCACAAAGTCAGCCGCCTTGATAGCAGACACAGCCAAGTCGGCAGCTTGGGGGGCGCCGTCGATCACGACGAAATCCTTGCGGGCGATCTGCTTTAGATCGCGGTCGATGGTCGGGCGGTCGATGCCGACCACGGTTAGCGGTTGATCCTCCCGCACCGCCGCCCAATCGCGGGCACTGCCTTGGGGGTCGGAATCGACCAGCAGCACGTCAGCGCCGGCAAGCTGCAAGGCGCGGGCAAGGTGAGTGGCGATGGTCGTTTTCCCAGACCCACCCTTTTGGTTCAGCACGGCGATAACCTTCATTCGGGCTCCTGTGTAAATGCGCCAATGATTCTAACTTCATAGCATCATACCACAAAACGTAAATGAGTAAAGAAGTTGATACTCATTTCTTCATGCTTCGACTGCGGGTTAGTTCGCCTCGCATCGCGCATAAAGCCCCCTTCATCTCGCTAGGTGTCGGCTCCCTCACCTACCTGCTGATGCTCTCGCTGTGCCCCAGCGCCCGGTAGAGCGTCGAACGATGCACGCCCAGCAAGGCGGCTGCATCCTTCACGGTGCGCCCGCTCTGGTCGATCAGTTCGCGGGCATGGGCAATCTGTGCCGGGGTGAGGGTGGGGCGGGGGCCAAACTTCACGCCCCGCGCCTTGGCCGCCTCGCGGCCGTACTTGGTGCGGTCGATGATCAGAGAGCGCTCAAATTCGGCAATGCCGGCAAACACGGTCAGCACCATGCGCCCAGCCGGGGTGGTGGTGTCGGCCCACGGCTCGGCCAGGCTGCGCAGGCCGGCACCGACGGCATGGATGCGCTCGGCAATGTCCAGCAGATCGCGCGTGCTGCGGGCCAAGCGGTCAAGCCGGGCCACAGTCACCACGTCACCGGCGCGCAGGTGATCGAGCAGCCGGGCCAACTCAGGCCGCTCGCGCCTGGTGCCGGTGATCTTCTCGGCGTAGATGCGGGAGCATCCAGCCGCATGCAGGTCGGCGCGCTGGTTGCTCAAGTCCTGGCCATCGGTGCTGACGCGGGCATAGCCCAGCAGCAAGCGCCCGCCCTCTAGGTCGAGCGCAGCAGGTGTGTTCATGCCCTTCATGGTCAATCGTCTCCGGTTTTAGTCGCAAGTGTTCGCAATTATGCAACTAAAACATGCAACACGGCCACGCTTAGCAAAAAAATCCGCAGCACGGCCTGTCGCACAACTTAGGACTTATGCGACGCCGCAAGACAACTTCAGCGCACCAGGCAGTGTGCTACCATGCACTTATCGTGTAACACATAAGGGCGCGCTATGAGCGATGCAACATTTACCTTCAGGGTCGACGAATCCTTGAAGTCCGAGTTCTCCAGCGCAGCCAAAAACCGCGACCGCAACGCCGCGCAGCTTCTGCGCGACTTCATGCGCGACTTTGTGCAGCAGCAGCAAGAAGCAGCAGCGCATGACGCTTGGTTCCATCGCCAGGTGCAAATCGGCCTAGATTCGGCCAATGCCGGCAACCTGATCCAGTCAGCCGAGGTCGAAGCCGAGTTTGCGGCCAAGCGGGCAGCAACACGTCGTCGGCTTGAAGCCTCTGCCGAATGATGGAATTGTTTTGGACGCCCGAGGCGACGCAAGACCGCGACGAAATCTATAACTACATCGAGGCCGACAACCCGGCCGCCGCGCTGGCCCTCGATGAACTGTTTGCAGAGAAAGCCGGCCGCCTGGTCGATCATCCCGGCTTGGGCCAAGCTGGTGCCCCCGCCGCGCACGCACCGCCACCGCTACTTTGGCGTGCTGGCACCGAACTCACCCTTGAGGCCTGCCGTCACGGCGCTGGCGCGTGATGCAGCGGTGAAACCGGCGCAGGTGCAAGCCGAGCCAGCCAGCACGGCTGCAGGCGAGGGCGCACTTGGGGTAAGAAGCCCACTGCCAACCCAGACCGAGCCCGCCCAGCCGGTGCCACCCAAGCGCCCGGCGCACTATTTGTGGGCGGTGCTGATGGCCCGTATCTACGAGGTGTTCCCGCTGCTGTGCCCCATCTGCGGCGGGCAAATGCACATCATCGCCTTCATCACACACAGTGCCGATATCCGCCAAATACTGGAGCACATCGGGGTGGAGACGGAGCCGCCGCACATCACCCCGGCACGCGGGCCGCCACTGTGGGACGAGTGCGACGCGCAAGCCGCAGAGGGCGTGGAGCCAGCCCCAGACTGGGATGAAGCGACCCAACCGGCCCCGGACTTCGAGGTCGATCAGCGCGTCAGTTGGTAGGGTGGCAACAGCGGTTAACAGTGGTTTTGCCAACGTTGCGAGGCAGCGCTGCGCCTGTCACCGCCAAAAACGGGTCATACCGAAAAATCTCGGGCAACTGGCTTTGAGAAATCAACCCAGCAGTCCCCTGTGTGCATGCCTGAGACGCCCCAAACGTGTGCCATACTTGTGCTCATGCGGTTGGATTTCCTATCCCCGCAATGGCCCGCGACGTCGCGCTCGCGCGAGTGTGCCGCGACGTGCCTCGCAGGCGCCTTGCCTCGGCGCGCATCTTTTCATAGAATGAACAGACCTAAACAACCAGCAGATTGACAAGGATAACAACCGTGGCATTGTGGTGCAATCCATGATTACAAAGGAGATGCACCATGTCGTCCCCTCCCGCAGAACTCGCGCAGCTGACGGCCATTCACACGCTCGGACCCACCGGCACCAATTGCGAAGCGGCCGCACGGCACTACGCGGCGAGCCGGGGCCTCTCGGTCGAGATCGTCCTCCATCGCACGCTCGAGGAGGGCATGGCCCGCGTGCTGGACGATCCGCGCTCCGCGCTGCTCGGTTGCGTGGTCTATCCGGATCTCCACGGCCTCGTCTTTCCCTATCTCGACCGCATGGTGCTCGCCGACCAGTTCCTCTTCGATACGTTTCCGATGCTGCTCGCGGCGCGCGAGCCCGGCGTGCGGCCGACCCGCGTCGCCTCGCATCCGGCGCCGCGCGCGCTGGTGCCGGCGGGCGTGGAGGTCGTGCTCGCGACGAGCAACGCCGCCGCGGCGCGTTCCTGCGCGGCGGGAGAGGTCGACGGCTGCATCACCACTCGCCCTGCCGCGGAGGCGAACGGGCTCGCGATCCTCGTCGATCACGGCCCGGTGCCGATGGGCTTCACCATCCACGCGCATCGCGCTCTCGCGAGGAGGGCGGCATGATCGGGAGGCTCGTCGAGGACGTCGCCCGCGTCGGCGCGGCGCAGGAGCCCGACGGCGGATTGCGCGCGGACGCGGCGGGCGAGGCCGCGCGGGCCGCGCTGCCGGCTCTGGCCGAGGAGGCCGCGCGGATCGCGGAGGGTCTCGGCGCGCGCACGTATGGAGAGGCGCTCGTCGCCGATACGCGAGACTGGCTGGCGCGGGGCGCCGATGGCCGGCCTGATTTCTCGCGCTCGCGGGACGCGCTTCGCGCGCCGGAAGACGAGCGCCCGTTCTTCTTCTTCGGCCCTTTGCGCCTGGCGAACGGGGGGCGCGTCGGCTACCGGTTCGAGTGCTTCCTGGCGCTGCGCGAGGAGCCGGGGGACGCGCCCTATCGTGCCCTGTACGCGGGCTTCCCGCACCCGAAGAACATCTGCCAATCCGCGCATCTGATCGCCGGCTCGCCGGGCCTGACGCGCGGCAACAACATCGTTTTCTTTCCCGAGAACATCGCCGCGCCCGACGTGCCCGACAAGCAGCTCTACGCGCTGTTCTTCTTCAACAAGTTCAAGGCGATCTACGAGACGATCACGATCCCCTCGTGGGACCGCGTCGGGCGGCCTGAGGCGCTCGTCGCCTCGCGCGGCGCCGACGCGCGGGACGTCTACGAGGCGCGCTGCGTGTGGGGCTACCTGCACGATTACTTCCACCATCGCGGCCCGCGCTCCTTCGACGAGCACATCGGCGTGAAGACGCGCTGGTTCACGGGCCTCCTGGAGGAGCTGAAGGTCGATCTGCAATCCTTCCGCGTCTGCCGGGCGGGCGGCGTGCCTCATGGCGCGATGGTGGCCGAGTTCATCCTGTTCGACCGCACGATGCGCTATCCGGGCGAGCCGGACTGGTCGCGCAATTTCGATTCCGGCACCGGTCTCCTCCTCCTCGCCTATCTCGCCGAGGCGGGGGCGATCGGCGTGTCCTCGACGGGGCGGCTCGATGTCGATCTCCTCGCCGTCGAGGCTGCGGGCGCACGCTTCGCCGCCGAGGTCGAGGCGCTGGAGCGGCTCCCGGACGCGGATTACCTCGAGGCGGCCGAGGCGATGGTGCGCCGCTACCTGCCCGCACCGGGCCCGGGCGAGATCCGCTTCGGCGTGCCCGAGATCCTGCGTGGCAGCCTCTTCCACGATCTCGTCGGACGCGCGCCGACGATCGCCTTCAGCCTCGACGAAGGCGCGCTCGGCGAGAAGCTGCGCCCGCAGGCCCGGAGGCTCGCGGCATGAGCACGAGCGCGGTTCCGAGCCCGAGCGCATCGCCTCTCGCGAGCGCCGTCGCCCGCTATTTCGAGGCCTGCAACAGCGGCGACCGGGACCTCTTTTTCGGCCTCTTCGCGCCCGATGCGGGCCATTACCTCCCCAAGGGCATGTTCGGCCCCTTCCACGACGTGGAGAGCCTCTTCGCCCGCTGGCGCGAGGACGCGGCCAGGACCGGCGCCTATTGGATCGCCGATCGGGTCTACGCGGACGATGCGGCCCGCACCGCGATCGCCGAATGGACCGCGGTCAAGCCGAAGGACGGCGTGTATTTCCGCGGCGTCGACGTCTTCGCCTTCGACGAGCAGGGGCGAATCGTCGAGGTTCGGGTGTACTACGCCTCTCCGCGCGACCCCTCGATCGGCGACAACGAGCTCGGCGGGTACGATTACCACGACGGGGGCTGGCACGTGCCGGCCGCCCCCGTCTCCGCTCACGGCACTTGACGGACGACCTCACATGGCGACGAGCGCCTGGCTCCTCGCGATCGTTCTCTTCGCGATCTCGACGAGCTTCTCACCGGGACCCAACAACCTGCTCCTCGTCACGTCGGGCGCCAAGTTCGGGCTCTCGCGCACCTGGCGGCACATCATGGGCGTGGCCTTCGGCTTTCCCGTGATGATCGCGATCATCGCGATCTTCCTCGGCGCCGTGTTCCAGGCCCTGCCCTGGCTGCACTACGCGCTCAACTACGTCGGCGCGGCCTATCTCCTCTACCTCACGTGGAAGCTCGTGATGGCGGGCGGCTCGATGGAGGAGGGCAATGTCGGCAAGCCCATCGGCTTCGTCGAGGCGGCGCTGTTCCAATGGGTGAACCCCAAGGCCTGGGTGATGGCGACGGGCGCCATCGCGGCCTACACGACCACCGCCGGCTTCGGATTCGAGGTCGCGGCGATCGTCGCCGTGTTCACGCTGGTCGGGCTCGGCTCGAGCGTGACCTGGGCGTCGTTCGGGAGCTTCATCGCCCGCTTCCTCCACACGCCCGCCCGCATGCGTGCCTTCAACATCGTGCTCGGCCTGATGCTGCTCGCCTCGATCGTGCCGATCCTGATGGCGCGCGCGCCGGGGTGACGTGCGGCGCGGATCGGTGTAACCGGGGCTCCATACCGGAGCGTCGAGAAGAACCATGTCCGATCCCGTCACCGTCGAGATCACCCGCGGGCCGCTCGTCGAATCGCGCCATCGCGTCGACGTCTGCGTCGTCGATGCGCAGGGCGGGCGCGTGTTGGTGCGCGGCGACGTCGAGACGCCGGTCTTTCCGCGCTCGGCGGTGAAGGGCATCCAGGCGATCCCGCTCGTCGCGACGGGGGCCGCCGAAAGGCTCGGCCTCACGGATGCGCATGTGCACTTCCATGTCTGCGCAGTCGATGGCGTGTTTGAGGAAGTGGCGGGCGAGGAGGTCGATGCTGCTGATGCAGCTTCTCAAAGCTCACCATCGCGCATCATCTTCCACCCCGCCACCGGCGTGACTGCGGATGCCGTGGGTCAGGTGCAGGCCAGCTTACGCAAACGCATCCTGCGCGCCTTTGTCGGACGGGGCCTGCTGGAGAGTTTCGAGGCCCAAGAGATGCTGGGCTACAAGCACAGCGGGTTTTCGGCGGACACCAGCGTGTGCATAGCGGCGCACGACCGCGCCGGGCTGGAGCGGCTGCTGCGCTACTGCGCCCGCCCGCCGTTTGCCATGGAGCGGCTGCGCAAAGCGGGCAGCGAGCTGGTCTACCGCTGCGCCAAGCAGCACAGCGAGCCCGGCAGCCTGCCTCACAACAAGCGCGGCGTAAAGGCCGATGAGATCACCCTCACCCCGCTGGAGCTGATTGAACGTATCGCCAAGCTGGTGCCCCCGCCGCGCACGCACCGCCACCGCTACTTTGGCGTGCTGGCACCGAACTCACCCTTGAGGCCTGCCGTCACGGCGCTGGCGCGTGATGCAGCGGTGAAACCGGCGCAGGTGCAAGCCGAGCCAGCCAGCACGGCTGCAGGCGAGGGCGCACTTGGGGTAAGAAGCCCACTGCCAACCCAGACCGAGCCCGCCCAGCCGGTGCCACCCAAGCGCCCGGCGCACTATTTGTGGGCGGTGCTGATGGCCCGTATCTACGAGGTGTTCCCGCTGCTGTGCCCCATCTGCGGCGGGCAAATGCACATCATCGCCTTCATCACACACAGTGCCGATATCCGCCAAATACTGGAGCACATCGGGGTGGAGACGGAGCCGCCGCACATCACCCCGGCACGCGGGCCGCCACTGTGGGACGAGTGCGACGCGCAAGCCGCAGAGGGCGTGGAGCCAGCCCCAGACTGGGATGAAGCGACCCAACCGGCCCCGGACTTCGAGGTCGATCAGCGCGTCAGTTGGTAGGGTGGCAACAGCGGTTAACAGTGGTTTTGCCAACGTTGCGAGGCAGCGCTGCGCCTGTCACCGCCAAAAACGGGTCATACCGAAAAATCTCGGGCAACTGGCTTTGAGAAATCAACCCAGCAGTCCCCTGTGTGCATGCCTGAGACGCCCCAAACGTGTGCCATACTTGTGCTCATGCGGTTGGATTTCCTATCCCCCTTCCTGGTCTCAATGTTCCTCGGTGGCAAGAGTGAAATCGTTGGGGGTGTGGTGACCGTTGGCTGGCTTGCCGCCTCCGCAGGCTGGATTTACCACGCCTTCCAATACAACGGGAAGGTCTGGCCTTCGCTGAAAGCCACTTGGGACAATTCCTTCCTCTGCAACCGCTGCAACGAGATGTTCTGTCTCGGCAACTAAGCCCGCGTGCGACCGTTGGTGGCAAAAAGGCATAACCCTGCGGTCCACCGGACGCTGCGCGATAAAGCCGCGCAGCGCCGGTGACCTCCACGTTAGCCGTCGCACAGCGCCGCAGAGCATGCTGTCCCCCTTCACTCCACGCCAGGGCCAGTACCTTGAGTTCATCTACTTCTACCCTGAATCCGTGACCTCAATTTAGCCACCCCCACGCGCCCGCCCAACCGCTGCCAGAAACAGAAGTTTCTCGCATTTTTCCCGTCCAGCGAGCCGTGCGAAGGCTTGGCGGTGTTCACAAACACCCCTTACCGAGTAACGCTGTTCATGCATGTGTGTTTCTGAAATCAGCATCTCGGCTGCAAAACGGACGACCGGCCGAAGTCGCGGCCGGACTACTGGAATCGGAAGCTGGATGGACGGCCCTAGTAATTTTGGAGTGCGAAACACGCGACCCGCAGCGCCTCGCCGCGCTGGCGGCCAGCATCAAATAGAAGGGCAAGCACATGGGCAGGAAGGAAACCGAAAAAGCGATTACAGATAGCCGCTCCGACCGCGTGACGCGGGGTGGCTCGGTAGACAAGCTGCTGGCCGATGACTGAAGCCAGGGATTCCGGACGGGTTCAATTCTCTGCTCTTTTTGGCTTGCGCGGCTCACTTGGTCAAGCCCCGATCCGCACTGGCGCGAAAACCAGCGATGATCGGTAATTTATCCGGGTCTGGCCCCGTGTAAGGCACCTTGTACTTGCGCTCGATCAGCTTTTTGAGCGAGCTTATCTCTTGCTTGAGTTGCTTCCTGACCCCGGCATAAGCGGGGTATAGCTCTACAGCTTCGCGCATGTGCATCATTGCTGCGCTGGCCTTTTGCTCTTTAATGAGTTTGAGCCAGTAGCGCGCCTGCGGCGCGATTACTTCTGGCGCAAGCCTCCAGCTCAGCGACGTTTGCCTGTCGCTGCCGACTTCATTCGACAGCACAAAATCCTGCACGCGCTTTAGCGGCACCCACTTTTCACGCCGCCACTGCGCGTCTTTGGGGAGTCGGTCATCAAATGCGGTCGATAGCAACACAATTTGCCGTGAGTGCGGTTGACCTAATACAGATAGGTCAAGCGCAACAGCACTCGGTAGGCCTTTGAGCTTGCGGGAATAGCGTTTCCAAGCGGGAAAATTGACGCCATAAACCTCGATGAATTTCTCCATCAGGCTATCTCGTTTGTCGGCGTGAACCACGATCGGGCACTCTGTCGTGAGCACGTAGCCGCGCTGGAAGTGCAGCAGCACGGCTTGCAGGCCGGTGGTGAGGTCATAAATTTTCATGGCGCTTCGTTATCAGTCGGGGTCGGGGCAAGAGTAGCTGCATGCACGAAGTGCCGAGGCGTCAAGCCGTCGTCGCTAAGTCATTATAAGCAGCGTGTGTACGGCTATCAAGGCCGTCTGTGCGAAGCACACAAATGAAGGGGGTAAGGCGGGTCTAGACCCGCCGTCCTTGCCGCGCCAGCGGCACATATCAGACGCCGGAGTGAGCCCCCGGAACCACGTCTATCGCTCACCTGGTTGCGTGGAACGCATCTCTGGGGCCCCTGGTGCGGGCACGCCGCTTGCACTATGCGCATACTGTGCGCATAGTGCAGGCTGCCACCTGCATTACGCTAACAGAGAATTGTCGATAACACACACACCGCACGCGCAATGCGTGCCCACCGCAAGAAATGCCACTTGCGGGAGATCGATTGGCGCCCGGTGCGAGCTAGTAGCCGCACGCCGGGTGCGAGGGAGTATGCGTAGGACTAATCCGCGAAAGCGAGTAACCCCTGTGCATCAGCCCATGCCAATTTGATTTGTGAATAGGTGCGTAAAGTTAGGAATACACGGACCCAGCAATGGACGCTGGGACACGGGATGCTCGAGAGGGTATAACGTGATTGGTGACGGCATACGTAAAGCGCGGAGAGAGCGCATCGCACGATTGACCAAGCGGTCAAGGCGTTGCGGGGCACGAGCTGGCGCAAGCTGGCGAGGTCACGGGAAGCGAAGCCGGAAAAGCACCCCGAAAGGGTGCGAACCAATGGTGAGAAAAATAAGAATAACGTCGCGTGGTAGGGCTGAAATGCCTGCACACCTGGTATCACAGCGCAGTACTGAGTAAGGGAGCCGCTTGACCCTCTTCGAGCCCCCGAAATCGAATCTGCTGAAAGGCGGATAGAAAGCCGAAAGGCTAGGTACTATTGCTGCGGGAACGCGACATCCATCCAAAAACCAAGTGTATATCTGAAACTGACTCTGTCTGCGACGGTCGCGTGTAGGCACACGCGGCGCGGGAAGCGAACCCGAAAAACTAATCGTGACGGATGCGTAACTGACCACGTTGAGAGCGTTGTCCGCAAGGACATTTGGCCACCGAAAGTGAGCAGCGAGTCCGGGAAAACCGGCACGTGAGGCAGCGAGTCGATCGTTATAGTGAGTGTGTGTGTTTGAAAGCCCTGGCAGGGGCCGACAAAGATAACTACAGCAAGCGTGGCAGCGAAGCGTAGTTGAGCGCAGTGAATGCGCGGCGAGAAGTGTAATCGTGTGAGTCAAGAAAACCCGGCGCAAGCCGGGGCTGCGGCATGCGCGTTGCGCATGACCTGATCTACACCCCCGGCCGTTGGCTTGGGGGAATCTAAGTTGCGGCGCAAGCCGCAGCTCAAGCGTGCGCGATTTTCGCGCGATGTTCAATCAAACCCCCGGCCCGATGGTCGGGGGTTTTCTTTTGTGCGCCCGGCACGGGCGCTTTCTTGGTGGTGCAAGTCCCGCCGTCAGGGCGAGTGGGTGAGAAGCAACCGCCACGCCCCGTGCGCCCGCAATCCTCCCAACAGGATGTACCAAAGGTTGGTATTATTGGCGCGTCAACAGGAGAACGCTCATGAGCCGAAACACATCCGTATCCCTCGGGACGCACTTCGCCAGCTTCATCGATGCCCAGGTGCAAGGCGGGCGCTACGGCTCGGCCAGCGATGTTGTCCGGGCAGGCTTGCGGCTGCTGGAAGAGCACGAATCCAAGGTGAAGGCGCTGCAAGATGCTCTACGCGCTGGCCTTGAATCCGGCGAGCCGCGCGCGTTCGACTTCGAGGCCTTCAAGGCCCGTAAGCGTGCAGGGCTGCAGCCGCAGTGAAGGCTGTTGCGTTCTCGCCAGCGGCGCAGGCCGACATTGGCGAAATTTGGGACTACAGCGCCGATAGGTGGGGGCCAGACCAAGCCGACAACTACATCGATGCCATTCGGGATGCGTGCTATGCGCTGGCCCGAGGGACAAAGCACGGTCGCCCGGCCGAGGTGTTGCCGGACTTCCAAAAGTACCTGTGCGGCTCGCACGTAGTCTATTTTCTGAATTACCCTGACCATCTGGACGTGATTCGAGTCCTGCATCAACGGCAGGACGCTGAGCGCCATCTTTAGCCCAAGCCGGGCGCTGTCCATCTCGAGCCTGCTGCGCTGCGGGCTTCCTTGGCTTGCTCCTAGTGGTGCTTGACCTAGTGCGCCATAGTGACAAATATGGCTGCTGCAATTTGACCTAGGCAGCGCTGTCCAACGGGGACCGGCAGCCGGCGGGCCAGTTCCAGCGTGTCACCCGGTAGGCCGGCGGCGGGAAACCCCTCCAAAATTTGTTTGTTTGTTTATTTCTTTATTTGTTTGTTTGTTGTGCTATACTTTAGGCATCGTCCACAAAGGAGCACGCCATGCGTCCAACCGAGTTCCCCGCAGAGGCCATCATCGCGGCCGGTCAGTCCCTACAAGCCGCCGGGCGCAATGTCACCGGTTTTGCGCTGCGCCAACGGGTCGGCGGCGGCAACCCGGCGCGGCTGCGTCAGGTGTGGGATGAGTACCTAGCGAGCAATACCACCGCGCAGGCCCAGCCGCTGGCCGAGCTGCCCGTGGAGGTCGCCGACGAGGTTGCAGCGGTCACGGCGGCGCTCAAGGAGCGCATCACCACACTTGCAGTCGAGCTCAACGACAAAGCCGTCAAAGCTGCCGAGCGCCGAGTGGCCGAGGTTGTGCGCGCCGCCGGCGAGCAGCGCGAGCAAGCCGAACGCGAGCTGGCTGACGCCACCTCCACGGTTGACGACCTCGAGAAAACGCTGGATGCAACCAGGTCGGAAGTCGAGGCCTTGGGCGGCAAGCTCACCGATTCGCAAGCCCACGGACAAGCGCAGGCGGTCGAGCTGGCCCAGTTGCGCGAACGGCTCACCGCTGCGGAGCAATCGATCAGATCCGACGCCGAGGCCTTCGAGCGCTTGCGCACCGAGCTGGCCCAAGCACGCAGTGAAGCGCAAGCAGCGCGCGAGGATGCGGCGCGCTTGCGCGGCCAGGTCGAGGCCCTCGAGGGCCAGCGGGCCGAGCTGGTGCAAGTCTTGGCCGAACGGCCAGTGGCGGCACCCAAGGCTGAAAGGCCAGCGAGCAAGGGTTGAGCTGGGTGCTGTGCGCTGCACGCTGCACCCAGTGATATGAACTACCCCACCCTTTGCTCAGCATAGGGTGGAGTCCGGGTCGGCGGCGAAGGCAGAGGTAAGAAGTAGCGAACAGGACATTCCTTGTAACGCACTCCTTACTAAATTAAACTTGAAAGACATAACCAACCTCAAAAGGAAATGACGATGCTCGCCACACTCACCAGCAAGGGACAAGTCACCTTGCCCGCGCCGATCCGCGCCGCGCTCAGGCTCGATGCCGGCGCACGTCTCGACTTCGCCTTGCAGGACGACGGCTCGATCCGCGTCGTGCCGGTTTCGCGCGATCCGCTCGCTGTCTGCGCCGTGTTGCCCAAACCGCTGCGCGGGCCAGTCAGCGTTGCGGACATGCGCGCCGCAGTCGCCGGACGTGCCGCAGAGCGCTTTGCGCGGGGCGCCAAGTGATCGGTCTCGACACCAACGTGCTGGTGCGCGTGCTGGTCGACGACGGCTCGGCGGACGTGACCAAGGCGCGCAAGTTCGTCGCCGCACAGGCGGCGGAAGGGTGCGATTTCTTTGTCGATACGGTCGTGCTGGTCGAGATGGTCTGGGTGCTTGAAACCGTGTTCGGTTACGGGCGCACCGATATCGGCACGGCTATCGACGCGATACTGGGCAACGCCGCCTATGTCGTCGATGGACGCGAAACCGTTGCGGCGGCGCTCGCACTGTTCCGCAACGGAAAGGCGGACTTCTCCGACTGCCTGATCGTCGCGCGCAATGCGGCGGCCGGCTGCACCGGCACGGCCTCGCTCGACAAGGCCATGCGGCCTTTGTCCGGCGTTATCGCGCTCTGACCTTTTCACCCGGCGACCCTCCTGCCCTGCCGCCAGGCACCCGCCCCCATGACCAGCAGCAGCGTGAGGATCACGCCCAGCGCCAGCGAAACCGCAGCAGGCGGCAACTCCACCGACTGGCGCGCTGCGCACGCAGCGGACGGGGGCGGAGCCCCGCCCCCGGCGCTAGCGGCCAGCGGCCGTGCAAAACCGCATTGTCCACCGCGCGCGGGCGCGCCGTGGACAACCCGCGCCGGGGCGCGGGACTGCGGTTTCGCCCCGCCTGACGCTCCCCCACCCTGTTTAACAGATACCAAATACCGGAGCGGGCGGCCAAAAGAGCGGCGACTGCCTGTCCATTTATCGTTACACAGTTACGATAAATCAAGGGTGCCGCCGCCGGTGTAGGGGCCAGCAGGGCAGGCGCAGTCCAACCGAGCAACCGCAGCCCAGCCCGCATACAAACCGATAGGTGCCAGCGCAGGCCGGGTGTAGCTTGTCGTGCAGTGCAGACACCCCGCCCCGCGTGCTACGCCGTCACTGGTGGCCACCGGCGGGCGGGTATGCACCAAGGCCAGTATCCAAACCGTGCTGCCGTCGATCTCGTACACCAGCCTATAGCTTTCATGCGCTATCACTTGGCCTGAGCCTTGTGCGCCTCGACGTAGGAGCGCAAAACGGCGTTCATGCGCGACTGGTAGCGCTTGCCGGCGTGCTTGAAGTACGCCAGCACGTCGGCATCGATGCGCAGCGTCACTTGCTTCTTGGCATGGGGCAGCTCTGCCGCCGCCTTCATCCAGACCGCATCGGGTAGTGCAGGTGCGTCGCTGTAGTCGATCTGCTCATCGGGCATCGAGGCCACGGCAGCCAGTCGCGCCTTTTGCTCGGTGCCCAAGCGCGGCGGTCGCTTGAGGTCAAGGGTGCGCTTGACGATAGTGCTTTCTTTCGCTGGCATTGGCTTTCCTTGCTGAAATCAGGCGGATGGTGTGCTCGTGTCGAACGGTATAGACCACGTAGAGCACGGCGCAGTAGGCCAAGCCGATCGTGGCCCAGCGGTCCTCTCCATAGTCTGCGCGCCCGTCGTAAGCCTCGACCCGGTTGGAGTCGTAAAAAACCAGCGCGGCATCTTCGAAGGAAACGCCGTGCTTGGTCAGGTTGCGCGCCGCTTTGTCGGCGTCCCATTCGATCTCCATGGTGGCCGTAGTGTAGCTGCGTTTTGTAGTTACGCCAAGTCCTGCCAGCGCACGCCTAGTTGGGTGCTGTACCCTGGCCTCTCTGGCGCGTTTTTTGGTGTCGATTGATACCTCGGGCATCACCAAGCTCATAAAAACGCTTCTAGGCCAGTTTTAAGCCGTTCTTGGGCGTGCGGCAGCGGAGATCGAAGCTGCCGCCGTCACCCACCCATTGTTAAACCGGCTGTTTGAATACAAAAGCAGGCACGCCCGGGCAGGGTTTGAGCGCGTGCTCGCGCGATTGTGGACGTCGAGCGGCGCAGCGGGGGGGCGCGTTAGCGCCTCTTTACATCCCCCCCCGCTTGCGGGGGGGCTGTTGGGTGCTGTCCGTGGACGTGTGTGCGTGTGCTCGCGCGCGCATGCGAGTTAAAACCTTGTTAAAAGGTTAAAGCGCGCGCGCATGTTACGGGTTGAACAACCTCAACCAAGTCAACGGGTTACACAACGTTTGCGCGTGTGAAACCGCGATAGTGGGCGCGTGTGAAACCGCGAGGAATGCGCGTGTGAAACCGCGAGGAATGCGCGTGTGAAACCGCGAGCTTAGACCGACTTATCCACAGTTTTCGGCGCCCTTGGCTTGCGCCCCTTGGGGGCCTTGGGGGCCTTTTTCTCGGGCTCGCTCCGGGTCGGCGGGTCGCCAATGATCGCAAACTTGTAGTCTGTGCCCTTGGCATTAATTTCGTCTATCGAGGCAAACAGCGCGCCCACAATATTGGTCACCATCTGCGACACGTCGCTGTCCGGCCTAAACACTCCAGCTATGGCCAGCGCCACGGATGGCATCCCGTTTTCTTCACCGATGGTCACTGTAAAAATTCCGCTCATTTCTTGCCTTTCAAGATGCAGTTTGCAAGCTGCTGTATGTCTCGCGTGTAGAAGCGCACTTTGCCGTCACTGGTGAGAGTCAGCCGGTACTCTGGTAGTGTGTCGGCTTTGATGATGGTCTCCAGCTCGGCGCGGAACTGGCGCAGCCGCGCCACTGTACTACCGCACTTGTCGCGCAAGGCTTCAAGCCCGATGTCCCACATCCCCTGCGCCCCCGTGTGCTTGCGCGCTATCTCGTACAGGCGGCGCTCCAAGGGCTTGCGCAGCCTGAAATAGTCGCGGCTGATGGTCAGCACTTCTTTCGCGTTGATCGCGTTAAACAGCCAGTCCGACAGCTTCACCTCGACGGCTACCATG
The DNA here is from genome assembly GCF_000828915.1 of Serpentinimonas maccroryi. Taxonomy (NCBI): domain Bacteria; kingdom Pseudomonadati; phylum Pseudomonadota; class Betaproteobacteria; order Burkholderiales; family Comamonadaceae; genus Serpentinimonas; species Serpentinimonas maccroryi. The sequence goes on along the minus strand of NZ_AP014570.1, from coordinate 609 downwards.
CGGCTGTCGCCGGGCGCCTTCTCGACGACTTCCCAAGTATCGATGATGCCAAAGCCCTTAGCCGCCCTCCCGCCCTTCTTGCCAGTCACGATGTTGGTCGTGATCTGCGTGCCCGCCAGCCGGTTGAGCGCGTCACGCAGCCGCTCGTAGTCGTCGCCTCGCGTGTTTCGGTTCGTGGCCACTAGGAAATCGTATGCCGTGAAGCGCACCACGCGCTGGAGCTTCTTGCCTGCGTTGAGCGCGGCCACTAGCTGGCTGGTGCAGTAGATCAGCACGTCCTTGTCGTGCTGGGTGGCGCGCCCGTAGAAGCCGGGCGCAACCTCGACGGTCTTTTTGCCGTCGCTGCTCGTCCAGCGCCAGAGCTTTTTGTCCTCTCTCGTGGTGAGCGAAAAAATGGGAGCCTCCATCGTCGCCTGGTCGTCTTTGAGCGCGTAATCCACCAAATCCGCTACAAAGAAATCCACCTGCTTGTGCTTATCTGGCAGCAAGCCCCCCAGCTTCATTGCCTGCGCATCAATCTCTTCTTGCGCCCTTTTCGCTCGCGCCTGCCTCATCATCTCGACTCGGGCAGCAACAACATCTGCGGGTGGGATCATTTTTCGACTCCTT
>NZ_AP014569.1:2587500-2606868 GCF_000828915.1 Serpentinimonas maccroryi | reverse complement strand
CTCATTCGCCAGCCGCTGCACGCAGGCCGACCACAAAGCCTCCGCAGGCTCCGAGACTTCGGGCGGAATCAAAACGAGGGACATGGAGGGGCAGTGAATTCGAAACGCTGGCCAGCGCGACGAGCGGCCAAGCTGTGAAGGTGCATTGTAGCCGCGCCCTCAAGTTATCCACATGCGGGTTTCTGCGCAGCGCCCAAGCTGGGGCCGGGGCCGGGGCCGGGGCCGGGGCCGGGGCTGGGGTAGGCCGGGGTGAGGAATCAAAGCCTGCGACTGACGAACCCCCGTACCACCCAAGGCTGGCCGGGGCTGGGGTAGGCCGGGGTGAGGAATCGGAGCCTGCGACTGACGAACCCCGGCCTACCCCAGCCCCGGCCCCCCGGCCAACCAAAACGCTTGGCATAACGGGCGAAATTTGCAATAATCTAGGGTTTGGTCTCAAAATCACCCAAACCCCAAGCCTGCATCGGGCTTGTAACGAATCATTCAACATCATGAAACGCACCTACCAACCCTCCAAAGTCCGCCGCGCCCGCACCCACGGCTTCTTGGTTCGCATGAAAACCCGCGGCGGCCGCGCCGTGATCAATGCGCGCCGCGCCAAGGGCCGCAAGCGCCTCGGCCTTTGAGCGTTTTGCACCAGCCCACGTTCAGGCTTGAGGGCCTGAAGGGCTGAACCGCCCTCGCAGCGCCCCAGACGGTCTGTGTATGCTTGCAGCCTGCGCCACACCGCACACGCCCGCCGGTGCCCATGCCTTGGTTGACACCGGCTTGGGGCGCATTCGCATCGGCAAACAGTTTGACGCGGTGTTGCGCCGCGCCCCGGTTGCCAAAACGCCACACTTTGCCTTGCATGCGCTTGCCCTCGACCCGGTGCCGCCACCGCCCGGGGCCGCGCCCGCTTTGTTTCCCGGCAATCCGCACTGGCTGGGCGCATTGGTGCCCAAGCGCTCGGCGCGCCGGGCGGTCACGCGCAACCTGGTGCGGCGCCAGATCTACGCGCTGGCGCCTGATCTGCTGGCGCCCTTGTCGCCGCAAGCTTGGGTGGTGCGCTTGCGCAGCCCCTTTGCGCGCCAGCAGTTTCCCAGCGCCGCCTCCGACGCCCTGCGCCAGAGCGTGCGCGCCGAACTGCTGCAACTGCTGCAAGGGCCGCGCCGTGCGTAACTGGCCGCAACAGCTGCTCATCGCCGTGGTGCAGGGCTACCGCTACCTGCTCAGCCCACTGCTGGGCGCGAACTGCCGCTTTGAACCCACCTGCTCCGGCTACAGCCTGCAAGCCCTGCGCCAACACGGCGCCTTGGGCGGCGGCTACCTGACGCTGCGGCGCATTGCGCGCTGCCACCCTTGGTGCGAAGGCGGCTGCGACCCAGTGCCCGAGCAATGGGCGCATCCCTTTTCCTCCCTCCTGAGCACCCCCCGCTCGCGCAAGAAGCCCTCATGACCGACATTCGCCGCTCCATCCTCTGGGTGATCTTGGTTTTCTCGCTGATCCTGCTGTGGGACCAGTGGCAAATCTACAACGGCCGCGAGGCAACCTTCTTCCCCACCGGCCAGCCCCCGGCCACCGAAACCGTACCGGCGGCGGGTGCCGCTGCAGTGGCTGCGGGCACAGCCGCGCCCCCACCCGCCATGGCCACGGCGCCGGCCAACGCCGCCTTGCCCACCGCCACCGTGCTCGGCGCCCAGCCTGATGCCGCAGTGCCACCGGCCCCGGCCCCAGCCGCCCCGCGCGAAACCGTGACCGTGCGCACCGACGCCATGGAGCTGACCTTCGACTCGCAAGGCGGCGCGCTCATCGGCGCCACGCTGCTGCGCCACTACGAAGAGGTGGGGCGCGAGCTGCGCGACAGCCAAACCCCGCTGCGCCTGCTCAAGCAAACGGCCGAGCGCACCTACGTCGCGCAAACCGGCCTGATCGGCGGCGACTTCCCCAACCATACCACTCCGATGCGACTGGTCTCGGGCGCCCCCGAATTTGCGCCCGGCCAAACCGAGCTCACGCTGCGCTTCGAATCCGAGCCCGTGGGCGGCTTGGTGCTGGCCAAAATCTACACCATCGCGCGCGACAGCCACGTGATCGGCGTGCGCCACGAGGTGCGCAACGTCGGCGCCGCAGCCGCGTCGCCGCAGGTTTATGTGCAACTGGTGCGCGACGGCCTGCAAGCCGGCAGCGACGTGCCGTTCTACTACACCTTCACCGGCCCGGTGGTCTATAGCGAAGCGGCCAATTTCCAGCAGATCGATTTCGCCCACATTCGGGCCAACGAGGCCGAGTTCCAGCGCAGCGCCAACGACGGCTACGTGGCCATGGTGCAACACTACTTTGCCAGCGCCTGGCTGCCCGAGACCGGCGTGGCACGCGAAAACTTCGCGCGCGTGGTCGGGCCGCTGTATTCGGTCGGCAGCATCATGGCCTTGGGCAGCATCGCGCCGGGGCAGACGCAAACCCTCGACACCCGCCTGTTCGTCGGGCCGCAGTACGAAACCGAGCTCGAACTCATCGCCCCAGGCCTAGACCTGCTCAAAGACTACGGCTGGCTGACCGTGTTGGCCAAGCCCATGTACTGGCTGCTGTACCAAATCCACGCGCTGGTGGGCAACTGGGGCTGGGCGATCGTGCTGCTGGTGGTGCTGATCCGCGCCGCCTTTTACTGGCTCAACGCCAAGGCCTACCGCTCCATGGCCAAGATGAAGGCGGTCAACCCCCGCATCATGGAGATGCGCGAGCGCCTCAAAGACAGCCCGCAGCTGATGCAGCAAGAGATGATGAAGCTGTACCGCGAGGAAAAGGTGAATCCGCTCGGCGGCTGCTTCCCGATCCTGATCCAGATTCCGGTGTTTATCGCGCTCTACTGGGTGCTGCTGGCCAGCGTCGAGATGCGCAACGCGCCCTGGATTTTGTGGATCGGCGACCTCTCCACGCCCGACCCCTTCTTCATCCTGCCGCTGCTGATGATGATCACGACCGTGATCCAGACCGCGCTCAACCCGCTGCCGCCCGATCCGCTGCAAGCCAAGCTGATGTGGATCCTGCCCTTCGTCTTCAGCATCATGTTCTTCTTCTTCCCGGCCGGGCTGGTGCTGTACTGGTTCGTCAACAACGTGCTGACGATCGCCCAGCAGGCCTACATCAACGCCAAGATGGGCGTGCCGCTCAAGTTCACCCTACCCAACTTCAAGAGTTAAGGGGCTGAAAGGCACTTGGCCATGCTGACGACGCGGCGCGATCCGATCGTGGCCATCGCCACCGCGCCCGGGCGCGGCGCGGTGGGCATCGTGCGCGTCTCGGGCTCGGGGCTGGAGCCGCTGGTGCGCGCCCTGTGCGGCCGCCCCCTGCCCGCGCGCCACGCCTGCTACGGCCCGTTCCTCGAGCGCGACGGCAGCGCCATCGACCACGGGCTTGCGCTGTACTTCCCGGCGCCACACTCCTACAGCGGCGAAGACGTGCTCGAGCTGCAAGCCCATGGCGGAACGGTGCTGTTGCAGCTGATGCTGGCGCGCTGCCTGGGCGCCGCCGCCGAGCCCGACCCCACTACCGGCCAGCCGCGCCTGGCAGGTTTGCGGCTGGCGCGGCCGGGCGAGTTCACCGAGCGCGCTTTTTTGAACGGCAAGATGGACTTGGCGCAAGCCGAGGCCGTGGCCGACCTGATCGACGCCGCCACCGAAAGCGCCGCGCGCGGCGCCGCACGCTCCTTGTCCGGGGCCTTTTCTGATGCGCTGCAGGGGCTGCGCGAGCGCCTGATCGGGCTGCGCACGCTGGTGGAGGCGACGCTCGACTTCCCCGAAGAAGAAATCGACTTCCTGCAACAAGCCGACGCCGCCGGGCAGCTGCAGCGCCTGCGCCAGCAGCTCGCCCAGGTGCAGCGCCAGACGCGCCAAGGCGCGCTGCTGCGCGAGGGCATTCGGGTGGTGATCGCCGGCCAACCCAATGTGGGCAAAAGCTCGTTGCTCAACGCCTTGGCCGGGGCCGAGCTGGCGATCGTCACCCCAATCGCCGGCACCACGCGCGACGTGCTGCAGCAAAGCATCCAGATCGAGGGCGTGCCGCTGCACGTGATCGACACCGCCGGCCTGCGCGCCAGCAGCGACGAGGTCGAGCGCATCGGCATCGAGCGCGCCTGGGCGCAAATTGCGGCCGCTGATGTGCTGCTGTGGCTGCGCGACGCCAGCCGCGCCGGCCAGCAAGCGTACGACTTGGCCGACGCCGCGCTGGCCGCCGAGCTGGCCGAGCGGCTGCCGGCGCCGGTGGCGCAGCTGCAGGTCTGGAACAAGGCCGATCTGCTTGAGCCGCAAGCCCGGACGGAGTCCAGCGCAGCGCCCCCAACCGGCAGTACCTTGCAGAACGCCAGCGCCAAGACCACAGCGCCCAGCCTGCACCTATCGGCCAAAACCGGATCCGGGCTCGACGCCCTGCGCCAGCGCCTGCTCGAATGCGCCGGCGGCCAAAGCGGGGCCGAGGGCCTCTACAGCGCGCGCGCGCGCCACGTGCAGGCGCTGGCGCAAGTGGGGCTGCATTTGCATGAGGCCGAGCAGCACCTGCAAACGCCCAGCCCCCGCCTCGATTTGCTGGCTGAGGAACTGCGGCTGGCGCAAAACGCCCTGAATCAAATCACCGGCCAGTTCAGCGCCGACGACCTGTTGGGCCAGATTTTTGGCTCGTTTTGCATCGGCAAGTAGGCCTCAGGGCATGTGCGGGGTGGGCACACCCAAATGGTAGCCTTGGGCGTAGTCCATGCCCATGGCGCGCAATGCCTGCCACAAGGGCTCGGACTCGACGAACTCGGCCACCACTTGGATGCCGATGTCTTGGCACAGGTGGGTGAGGTTGCGCACCAACGAGTGGTCGATGCGCGAGTTGAGGATGTTGCTCACAAAGGCGCCGTCGATCTTGACAAAATCAAAGCTCAGCTCGCGCAGATAGTGAAACGAGTTGTAGCCACTGCCAAAATCGTCGAGCGCAAACAAAAACCCCTTTTCACGCAGTGTCGTCAGAAAGCTGCGCGTGTGCGTCATGTCGCCGATGGCATCGCGCTCGAGCAACTCGAACACCAGGGTGCTGGGCGGTATCTGCAGCTCGGCGCACAGCTGCTCGGCGTAGCCGACCACCCCGCGCCCCTGCAGCTCCTGCACCGACAGGTTGATGAACAGTTTGACTGGCGCTTTGCCTGCCAGCATGCGCTGTTTCAAGGCGTGCAGCGCGTGGCCGACCACGGCGCGGTCCAGCTCGCGCCCCATGCCGTATTTTTCGATGGTTTCAATAAAGGCCCCGGCCGAGATGGTCTGGCCATCGGGCTCGTGCAGGCGCGCCAGCGTTTCGTAGGCGTACAACTCGCCGCTGCCGGAATAAATCGGTTGGAAAAACGGCCGCACCCGGTCTTCTTTCAGTGCCAGCCGCAGCTTTTCCACCAGATCGCGCGTCAAGCGGTTGTGGCGCACCTGCGCGCCCACGGCCTGCATGGTGCCGACGCCATCCTTGCCCTGGGCCTTGGCGCGGTACAGGCCCATGTCCACGCCAGCCATCAAATCGGACACGGTGTCGGCATCGTGGGGAAAGGTCACGACCCCGACCGAGGTTGTGACGTGAAAGCCCTTGCCGTCGGGCGCCGTGTAGCTGATGCCCTTGAGCCGTTCGCGCAGTTTTTCTGCCGCCACTTGGGCGCCGGCGGCCCCGGTTTCGGTCAGCATCAGGATGAACTCATCACCGCCCAAGCGCGCGGTCAAGTCGCCCTTGCGGGTCTCGAGCAGCAGGCATTCGGCGATGCGGCGCAGCACCTGGTCGCCGCAAGGGTGGCCCCAAGTGTCGTTGACGTCTTTGAAGTCGTCCAAATCCAGCATCAGGAGCGAGAACTCGTGCCGGTGGCGCGTCGAGCGCCCGACCTCGTAATCGAGCATTTCGCCGAAATAGCGCCGGTTGTGCAAGCCGGTCAGCGGGTCGTGGGTCGAGTAGTACTCCAGCTCCGACAGGGTGCGCCCGAGCGCCTTGCTCGAACCCACCACCATCACCATCACCGCCAGAATCGAGCGGATGATGGCGATCTCCTGTGGCTCGGGGTGGTGGGCGCTGGCATAGGCCACCCCGAGCAGGCCCGCGAGGTTGAGGTTGTGGATTTCGGGCACAGCCACCGTGATCATCTCGACGTCGTCGATCGGTTTTTGTGGCTCCATCGGCTCAATCTCGAACTCCTCGATATCGACGGCACTGTCGGATGGCAAGCGCAATTCGTGCAGCATCTGCCGGGTCAGGCGCTCACGCGCCAACTGCTTGTTCTCGGCGCTCGGGTTGCCCACGTAGTAGAGGTTAAGCGACAGCCCGTGCCCCTCGCTAAAGGCGATGAAGAAAAACTGAAACGGAAAGATGCGCTGGAAACTGCACAAGATGTTTTGCACGAACAGCTTCCACTGGGTCACGTTTTCGTGCGAGAGGATGATCTGCTCCAGCACCGCACTCTGGCGCTCGAGCAGGTCTTTTTGCACCAGGGTCCCGGACAGCTTTTGCGCCGTGTCGTCAAAGCGCAGCAAAATGCTGAGCAAGTCGCTGCGGTTGTCGGCGCCGCGCCTTTGCCGCGCCTGCACCAGCAGCGGCAGCGCCGCCTCGAGGTTGCGGCAGCGTTGCAAGGCCTGCTCGAGCCCGGCCAGCAAGGGGCCCCGGCTGGCCTCTGGCATGTCGATCGGCTCCAGTGCTGCCAAGGTCTGGCGCAGATTGAGCATCACGTCGCTCTGCACCCCAGCGACCATCTGCGAGATCGCGTTGCTCAGGGCTTGGGTGCGCATCTGGCCTTCGAGCAAGGAGGCAAAGCGCTGCAACACATACAACCGCAGCTCCGCAATGCTGGCCGGCTGCGGTGGCGGCGCGGCCGCGTTCACAGCTCGACCTCGGCCAAGATTTCGGGCAACAGATCCATGCCGCATTGCAGTTGCTCGAACCAGTCGAGAAAAGCCGGGACGGCGGCACCGCGATAAATCGGGCCGTGCTGGGGCGCCAACATGTGGATGTCGAGCTGGCGCACGCGCTGCACCCAAGAACGGGCGGCGCGGTTGCCGCACATGTAGCGGCGGTGAAAACCGACGATGTGCGGCAGATGGGCGGCGAAATCATCGACAAAGGGTACGTCGTCGTCGTTGGGCATCATGGCGGCGCCGATGTCACCGCTGAACAAGACCTTGGCCAGCGGGTCATAGACGTTGATCTGGCCTTCGGAGTGCAGAAAATGCGCCGGCACCAGCTCGAGCTCAAAGCCCGGCGCCAGCGTCAGCGACATGCCCGTGTCTGGCACGCCGATGAAGCGCCCCATCTCCTCGATGCCGTAATGCGGCACGAAGCGGGTCCAGATGCGCGAGATGTACACCGGGGCCGTGGTCAATTCGAGCCACGTGGCGATCCCGCCCACGATGTCCGGGTCTTGGTGCGATAGGATGATGGCCTTGATCTGGTCCGGCGCGCCGTAGCGCAGCAGCTCGGTGAGCACGCGCGGCATGACGCCAAAGCCACCCGGGTCCAGCAACGCGCCGGCGTTGCCGTGCTGCACTAGGTATTGGTTCGAGCGCACACCGTCTTCTTGCCCCGGATCGCTCTCGTTGAGCAAAATGAAGCGGTGGTCGTGTTTGTCGTACAGTTCGATGTTGTGCATACGCTACCCAACGGCCTTGTTTTGAACAAAATGCGGCTTAATCCAGCCAAGACCCGCGCAGTATAGCCAGCGGCCACAAGCATTTCTTACGCTTGCCTTCCATTTTGACTTCTATCCATGCATCACCCATGACCCACGTCCCCGCCCACGTCCGGCCCGCCACCCTAGACCACACCCGCATCGACGACCTGCGCATCGCCGCCGTGCGCCCGCTGATCACGCCGGCGCTGCTGCAAGAGTGGCTGCCGTTGCCCGAGGCCAGCGCGACCTTGGTCGAGCGCAGCCGCGCGGCCATCGCGCGCCTGCTGCATGGGCACGACGACCGGCTGTTGGTGATCGTGGGCCCGTGCTCGATCCACGACCACGAGCAGGCGCTCGAATACGCGCGCCTGCTGCAGGCCCAGGCGGCGGCGCTGGAAGGCGAGTTGCTGCTGGTGATGCGGGTTTATTTCGAAAAACCGCGCACCACCGTGGGCTGGAAGGGCTACATCAACGACCCGCACCTCGACGGCAGTTTTGCCATCAACGAAGGGCTGGAGCGCGCGCGCCAGTTGCTGCTCGACATCCTGGCGCTCGGGCTGCCAGTGGGCACCGAGTTCCTCGATCTGCTCTCACCGCAGTTCATCAGCGATTTGGTGACTTGGTGCGCGATCGGCGCGCGCACGACCGAGAGCCAGAGCCACCGCCAGCTCGCCAGCGGCCTGAGCTGCCCGGTGGGCTTCAAGAACGGCACCGACGGCGGGGTGCAAGTGGCGGTCGATGCGCTGCAGGCCGCCGCCGCCGCGCACGCCTTCATGGGCATGACCAAGATGGGACTAGCGGCGATCTTCGAGACCCGTGGCAACGCCGACTGCCACATCATTTTGCGCGGCGGCCCCCAGCCCAACTACAGCGCCGCCGACGTGGCCGCTGCCTGCGGGCGCCTGCGCGCCGCCGGCCTGCGCGAGCAACTGATGATCGACTGCTCGCACGCCAACAGCCGTAAACAGCCGCAGCGCCAGCTCGAGGTCGGTGCCGACGTGGCGGCGCAAATCAGCGCCGGCGAGCGGCGCATCATGGGTCTGATGATCGAGAGCCACCTGCACGAAGGGCGGCAAGACATCGTGCCCGGGCAAGCGCTGCGCCACGGCGTCTCGCTCACCGACGCCTGCCTGGGGTTTGAGCACACCGTGCCGCTGCTGCACGAACTGGCCGTCGCCGTGCGCCAGCGCCGCACACGCAGCGGCGGCTGATCACAGGCCTTCCTCAAGGCCGCCCTCTTCCGGGTTTTCTTGCTGCCCTGCTGCGCGTGGCTGCGGCTTGGGCACCACGCGGCAGGCCAAACCGGTGTCAAAGCCGCGCCCGAGCAAAAAACGAATCTGGCGCGCACGCTCGGCGGCGTCGCGTGCAGGCTGGCCAAACTTTTTTTGCCACACCTGCTGCGCCCGCTCGGCCTCGGTCGCGGCCAGCACGGCGGTGGCGCGCTCCACCTGCCCCGCATCCACCCCACGCTGGCGCAGCTCGGCGCGGATGCGCGCCACCCCTTGGCGCTCGGCGCGGTTGCGGCTCAAGGCCTCGGCAAAGCGCGCATCGCTCAGCCAACCCTGCGCCTGCAGCTCGTCGAGCAGTACCTCCAGCGCGGCCGGCGCTTGCTCCGCGTCGGCGTAGGGCCGCAATTTGCGCGCCAGCTCGAGGCGGCTGTGCTCGCGCTGCGCCAGCGCACGCAGCGCCCGCGCCTTCAGGGACATCGCCACCACGGGGCCGGCCTTGCAACGCCTGCTTCAGGCCAACCGATCAGTCGGCCTCGAACGGTACCTCGCCGGTCGGCACCGACTCACGCTCCGGCACCGCCAGCAGCGCGCGAATTTTGTTTTCGATCTCGCGCGCCAGCGCCGGGTTCTCGCGCAAAAACTCGCGCGAGTTCTCGCGCCCTTGGCCGATTTTTTCGCCGCCGTAAGCGTACCAAGCCCCGGACTTGTCCACCACTTTGTGCAGCACCCCGAGGTCCACGATCTCGCCCAGGCGGCTGATGCCTTCGCCGTACAGAATGTCGAACTCGGCCGTTTTGAAGGGCGGCGCCACCTTGTTTTTCACCACCTTGACCTTGGTCTCGGAGCCGATCACCTCTTCGCCCTTCTTGATCGAGCCGGTGCGCCGGATGTCGAGCCGCACCGAGGCATAAAACTTGAGCGCGTTGCCGCCGGTGGTGGTCTCGGGGCTGCCGAACATGACGCCGATCTTCATCCGAATCTGGTTGATGAAAATCACCATGCAGTTGGTTTTCTTGATCGTGGCGGTGAGCTTGCGCAAAGCCTGGCTCATCAGCCGCGCCTGCAGCCCGGGCAGGCTGTCGCCCATGTCGCCCTCGATCTCGGCCTTGGGCGTGAGCGCGGCCACCGAATCGACCACGATCAGATCGACCGCTCCCGAGCGCACCAGCGCATCGACGATCTCCAGCGCCTGCTCGCCGGTGTCGGGCTGGCTGATGAGCAGCTCTTGCAAATTCACGCCCAGTTTTTGCGCATACTGCGCATCCAGCGCGTGCTCGGCATCGATGAAGGCGCAGGTGCCGCCAATTTTTTGCATCTCGGCGATCACTTGCAGCGTGAGCGTGGTCTTGCCCGAGCTCTCGGGGCCGTAGATTTCGATCACGCGCCCGCGCGGCAGCCCGCCCACGCCCAGCGCCACATCCAGCCCCAGCGAACCGGTCGAGCAGACTTGGATGTCGGCCACCACCTCGCCCTCGCCCAAGCGCATGATCGTGCCCTTGCCGAACTGCTTGTCGATTTGCGCCAGCGCCGCCTGCAGGGCCTTGGCTTTGTCGTTGTCTGCTGCCTTGGTGCTCGAACTCATAGACGAATCTCCAAAAAAGGATGGGCGCGCGCGCGCAAAACCGGCAGGCCCACAGGCCCCCCTACTGCCCGCCAGTTTAACCACGCCGCAGCGGCTTGTCGGGGCTGGCGCCTCAAATATCTTGCCCACCACGGCGCCGCAGCCTAAAATCCATCGCAGTCGATCGGCCATCAGCCTGCCGCCACATTCCACCCCCCAACCAGGCACGAGACCCAAACCATGCGCATCCTCATCGCCGAAGACGACCAGGTGCTGGCCGACGGATTGTTGCGCACCCTGCGCGGCACCGGCGCTGCCGTGGATCACGTCACCAGTGGCAGCGAAGCCGATGCCGCCCTCATGACCAACACCGAGTTCGATCTGCTGATCCTCGATCTGGGGCTGCCGCGCCTGCATGGGATCGAGGTGCTCAAGCGCTTGCGCGGGCGTGGCTCGGCGCTGCCGGTTTTGATCCTCACCGCTGCCGACAGCGTGGAAGAGCGCGTGCGCGGCCTCGACCTCGGTGCCGACGACTACATGGCCAAACCCTTTGCCCTGCAAGAGCTCGAAGCGCGCGTGCGCGCCTTGGTGCGCCGTGGCAGCGGCGTGGCCTCGAGCCTGATTCGGCACGGCCCCCTGACCTACGACCAAGCCGGCCGCGTGGCCAGCATCGACGGCAAGATGGTCGAACTGTCGGCGCGCGAGCTCGGGCTGCTCGAAGTGCTGCTGCAACGCGCCGGCCGCTTGGTCAGCAAAGACCAGTTGGTCGATCGCCTGTGCGAGTGGGGCGAAGAGGTGAGCAACAACGCCATCGAGGTCTATATTCACCGGCTGCGCAAAAAGATCGAAAAAGGCCCGATCCGTATCGCCACCGTGCGCGGGCTGGGGTACTGCCTTGAAAAAATCCCTGGCTGAAGCGCCTCCACTGATTTCGCCCGACGCTGCGCCCGAGCCCGCCTCCGGCACCCCCTTTGGCCTGTTCCCGCGTGAGCAGCGCAGCCTGTTTGGTGAAATCCTCGACTGGATGCTCACGCCGCTGCTGCTGCTCTGGCCGCTGTCGCTGGCGCTCACTTGGCTGGTGGCCCAAGGCATTGCCAGCAAACCCTACGACCGGGCGCTGGAGTTCAACTTGCAGGCGCTGGCGCAGTTTGTCACCGTCGAGGACGCGGTGGTGCGCTTCGATCTCGGGCCCCAAGCCCGCGACTTGCTGCGCGCCGACGACACCGACCGCATCTTCTACCAAGTACTCGATGCCGAAGGGCATCTGGTCAGCGGCGAACCCACCTTTCCGATGCCCGATTTTGAGCGCGCGGCGGCCCGTTCGGCTCCCAGCGGCACCCTGTATTTGCGCGACGACGTGCTGCGCGGCGAACCGGTGCGCGTGGCCTACACCTGGGTGCTGCGCGGGCACGAAACGCCGCAACGGGTGCTGCTGCAAGTGGCCGAAACGCGCGGCAAACGCGCCATGCTCGCCACCGAAATCATCAAAGGCGTGATGGTGCCACAGTTCGTCATACTGCCGCTGGCGGTGCTGCTGGTGTGGCTGGCGCTGGTGCGCGGCATCCGCCCGCTCAACGACCTAGAGCGGCGCATCCGAGAGCGCCGCCCCGACGACCTCAGCCCACTCGACGAAGAGCAGGTGCCGCAAGAGGTGGCGCCGCTGGTGTCGTCGATCAACGACCTGCTGCTGCGCCTCAAGGCCTCGGTCAGCAACCAGAAGCGCTTCTTGGCCGATGCCGCGCACCAGCTCAAAACGCCGCTGGCGGGGCTGCGCATGCAGGCCGAAATGGCGCAGCAAGTGCGCCACCCCGACGACGGCGACATCCAGCGCTCATTGCAGCAAATCGCCAAATCCAGCATGCGCGCCACCCACACCGTGAACCAGTTGCTGGCCTTGGCACGGGCTGAAACCAGCGGCCGCAGCCTGGCCAAAGTCCCCTTCGACTTGGCCGAAACCGTTACCGAAGCGCTCGAGGACGCCGTGCCACGCGCCCTCGAGCGCTCGATCGATCTGGGCTATGAAGGCCCGACCCAGATGCCCGCCGGCTGCCTGCTGCAAGGCAACCCCACCCTGATCAGCGAACTGGTGCGCAACCTGATCGACAACGCCCTGCGCTACACCCCGGCGGGAGGCGTGGTCACGGTACGCGTGCTGGTCGACCGCTACAGTGGCGTGCAACTGCTGCAAGTCGAAGACGACGGGCCCGGCATCCCGCAAGCCGAGCGCGCTCTGGTGCTGGAGCCCTTCTACCGCGCCCTGGGCACCAACGTCGACGGCTCTGGACTGGGCTTGGCCATCGTGCAAGAAATCGCCACCCAGCACCAAGCCACGCTGCAACTCGAAGACAGCTTTCCCTCTCGGGCGCAACGGCGCGGGTTGCGCGTCACGGTGCGCTTTGGCCTGCCCTTTAATGGCGATGGCAGTCCCTGATTGCACAACATTTTGGCTTCAGAAGCCATGAGGCTACGTAGTTCTGCGCATGCCAATGCCCTGCGCCTACGCTAACATGCGCTGTCCTTATTTTTCGGAGACACATTCATGAAAAAACTGTTGACCTTCGCCTTGGCGGCCACCGCCATGGCCGGCGCCATGGCGCAGGATTTCCCCAGCCGCCCCATCACCATCGTCGTGCCCTTTACAGCCGGCGGCCCCACCGACACGGTGGCGCGCCAACTGGCCGAGGCCATGCGGCCGCACCTAGGCAACGCCAGCATCGTGGTCGAAAACGCCGCCGGGGCCGGTGGCACCATCGGGGCCGGGCGGGTGGCGCGCGCCGCACCCGACGGGCACACCCTGCTGGTCTGGCACATCGGCATGGCCAGCACCGCCAGCCTGTACCGCCGCCTGCCCTTCAACGCGCTGCAAGACTTTGAATACCTGGGCATCATCAACGATGTGCCCATGACGCTGGTGGCCAAGCCGCAACTGCCGGCCAACACCTACCGCGACTTTGAAAACTACATCCGCGCCAACGCGGGACGCCTCAACCTGGCTCACGCTGGCCTGGGTTCGGCTTCGCATATTTGCGGCCTGATGTGGCAGCACGCCATGGGCTTGCAGCAGGCCATGACCACCATCCCGTTTGGTGGCGCGGCGCCGGCCATGACCGCCCTCATGGGTGGCCAAGTCGATGTCATGTGCGACCAAACCACCAACACCGTGAGCCAGATCGAGGCCGGGCGCATCAAGGCCTTTGCCGTCACCACCGGGCAGCGCCTCAACGACCACCCCACCTTGCGCCACTACCCGACGCTGCAAGAGATGGGCCTGCGCAACTTCAACCTCACCATCTGGCACGGGCTCTATGCGCCGCGCGGCACCCCGCCGGCCGTGACGCAGCGCCTCAACGCCGCCATGCGCGCCGCCCTGCGCGACCCGACCTTCATCCAGCGCCAAAACGCCCTGGGCGCCTTGGTGGCCACCGACAACCGCATCACCCCCGAAGGGCACCGCGCTTTCGTGACCAATCAAATCAACCAGTTGCGCACCGTGATCGAAGCCGCGGGGCAGTTTGCGGATTGACCCAAAGGAAGTTTGTGTTGCCCCCTGCTCCGGCCCGAGGCAGGCCGGGGCGGGTGACTTTGGGCCTCAAACGCCCCAGACCACTTCGGTCTTTTCCTCCATGCAATGCCTCAGGATCTCGAGAAACGGGGCCACCCGGGTGCGCAGGCTCACTCGGTCCGGGTCGGGCACGTATTCACCCTTTTCGATTGCCTCTTGTTTCTTACGCTCGTACTCGGCTTCTTCATGCGCGACGGCGGCCTTAATGGCCTCAATCGCGGCGGGCATCTGCTCCACCAGCAAAATGCCGGGGCCGGTGGGCTCTTTGCCCAAGATTTGCAACAGCTGCTTGGCGTTGTGCTCCAGCATCACCACGTCGCCGGTGGATCGGGATTTGAATCTGAAGGCCATTGGGTTTGCTCCTGAATGCGTGTGAGGGGATGACAGAGGCCCTATTTTGGCATCCAATGCGCCCCGGCACCCAAAATCCGAACAGATTGTTTGGGCGCTTTCGTGTTGTACGCTGCCTCAGGCACATCGCGGCCATGCGTGGTGGATCGACACTGCCTGTTTTGATCCCTTAGACATCCTCGTCGGCGCGGATCACGGTTTCTTCGATCCGTGCGGCGATTTGCCCAATCGCCACGCTCGCTGGCGCACCCGGCGTGTGCAGCAGCAACAGCTGTCTGCGCATCACCGCGTCTTTGACCGCCTGATCGCTCGGAATGTCGCCCACGTGGTGCAAGCGCACCAGCGGCAAACTCTTGGCTGCGGCGTTTGCTCCGGGCACTGTACCCACAAAGCGGTTGAGCACCGCCTGCAACTGCGCCGTGATTGCCTTGCCATCGCCCAAGCGCGCCGACTGGTTGACCAACAAGCGGATATGCTGGCGCCCCTGTTGCGTGCTTAGCACCTTGATGGTCGCATAGGCGTCGGTGAGCGAAGTGGGCTCGGGTGTGGCCACCAGCAAGACCTCAGAGGCCAATGACAGGGCGAACAAAACCACATCGGAAATGCCAGCGCCGGTGTCGAGCAGCACCAGGTCGTAGCGCGGCACCACTTCAGACATCAAGCGCAGAAAATCGTCACGAACCTCAGGCGTCAGACGCGAATACTCTACCAGCCCAGAGCCCGCCAGAAGCACTGCAAAGCCACCGGGTGCTTTGATAATCGCGTCCTCGAGCGCACACTTACCGGTGAACACATCGTGCAAGGTGAGTTTGGGGTGGAGGTTGAGCACCACATCCAAATTGGCCAGCCCCAAATCGGCGTCGAGAACCAGCACCTTAAGGCCTCTTCGCGTCAGTGCCGCGGCCAGATTGGCTGAGACAAAGGTTTTACCTACACCACCCTTGCCGCTCGTGACTGCGATCACCTTGCCCTTGACCGGACGCAGCAGCACGGCCGAGGCCGCTGCGCTGGCTGGGTTCTGGGTTGTGGTGTCGGTCATATCTCTATTATCCTGATTCATTAGGTGCTCCGGCCATGGTCGGCCAGTTGGCCCTCGGCGTTTGACCAGCCGAACAGCAGCCCTTTTTCTTCTGTGCTTACGTCGGCGCTCAGCACCGACTCCAAGCGCACGCAATTGCGACCCTCGCGCTTGGCCTGGTACAGCAGTTGGTCGGCGCGCGACATCCAATCCGACAGTACGCTTTTGACCCAGGGCATGGCAAAAGCCCCCCCTACGCTGACCGTGACATCAATCGCCCCTTGGTTCTGCGGCAAGTTGATGGGTACCGCCTCGATGGCGGTGCGCGTCCGTTGCGCCACCGCCATGGCAAAAGAGGGCGGGCAGTTGGGACACAGCACCGCGAACTCTTCGCCACCGATGCGGGCCACGTTGTCCATTGGCCGCACCGTATCGCGCAAGCGCTGCGTGATCACCCGCAGCACCTCGTCGCCCGCCGGGTGACCGTAGCGGTCGTTGATGCGCTTGAAATGATCGATGTCCAAAGCCAACAACAGCGCGTATTCTCCACCGCGCGTCACTCTATCCAGTTCTTGCTCCAGCACATACAAGAACGCACGCCGATTCATCACCCCGGTCAGAGGATCGGTCGAGGAGAGGTCACAGAGCGCATCAAGCACCGATTGGAGGTAATGGGTCCCCCCCACTTCCGTAGGAGGTGCCAGCGCCACACCCGCCTGGCGCAGCAAGGCATCGACCTTTTCCAACTGCAAGACAGCCATATCCATGCGGGCATCATACCCGCAACCAACCTGGGCGCGGCGGCTGGTAGCGCACCGCCTCCGCGATGGCCTCGATGTGCTCGGCCGTGGTGCCACAGCAGCCGCCGACGATGTTGACCAAGCCCTCGGCCGCAAATTCATGCAGCAACCTGGAAGTTACCTCCGGGCTTTCGTCAAATCCAGTTTCGCTCATGGGATTGGGCAAACCGGCGTTTGGGTAGCAGCAGATAAAGGTTTCGGGCGCCAGTCGCGCCAACTCCTGAATGTAGGGTTTCATCAAAGCCGCCCCGAGCGCGCAATTGAGCCCGACCGCCAAAGGCTGCACATGGCGCACGCTGGCCCAGAACGCGCCCACCGTCTGGCCGCTGAGCAAGCGCCCCGAGGCGTCGGTGACGGTGCCGCTGATGACGATCGGCATACACTCACCGGTTTGCTCGAAACACGATTCGATCGCAAACAGCGCCGCCTTGGCGTTGAGGGTATCGAAAATCGTCTCCACCAAAAGCAGATCGACCCCACCCTCCATCAGCGCCAGCGTCTGCTCGGCATAGGCCTGCACCAGTTCATCGAAACTCACGTTGCGCGCGCCGGGGTCGTTCACATCCGGGCTGATGCTGGCCGTCTTGGGTGTGGGCCCCAAGGCGCCGGCAACAAACCGGGGCTGATCTGTTCTGGAATAGCGATCGCAAGCCTGACGCGCTAGCCGCGCAGAGGCAAGATTCATCTCGCGCGCCCAATCGGCCATGCCGTAATCGTCCTGCGCGACAGAGGTCGCGCCGAAGGTGTTGGTTTCGATGATATCGGCACCAGCCGCCAAATAGCCAGCGTGGATTTGAGCGATCACGTCCGGCCGGGTCAGGCTGAGCAACTCATTGTTTCCCTTGACTTCATGCGGCAGGGCATCGAGGCGTGCACGCATTTCGGACGAGAGCGCTGGCCCACCGTGCCCGCGATATTGCGATTCGTTCAAGCGAAAGCGCTGAATCATGGTGCCCATGGCACCATCGAGTATCAAGATCCGTTGACGCAGCAAATCAGGCAGTAGGGCGGCGCGGGTGTAGCTTGGCATGATGAGGCAAGACGCAAAAAAAAAAACCCCGAATCGGGCTTGCACCTAACTCGGGGTTTCATCATAACAGCCTGACGATGACCTACTTTCACACGGGAATCCGCACTATCATTGGCGCGCAGTCGTTTCACGGTCCTGTTCGGGATGGGAAGGGGTGGGACCGACTGGCTATGGTCGTCAGGCATAACTGGTTGCTGAGCTGCTGATTTTTGGCAGCGCAGCGGGATTCACAGAGTCGAATCGGATTTTGATTGTTTGGCATGGTTAGCTTTGGGCTTTCGGCTTTGGGCTGGTCATGCTGAGCGAAATTTTGAGCTTGAGCGTGAGTGCAGCGGATGGTTACGGCACACGTTTTTTTGGACATTCCTGCTTAGATGCATGGTGTCTTCAAAATTATAGGGTCAAGCCTCACGGGCAATTAGTACAGGTTAGCTCAACGCATTGCTGCGCTTACACACCCTGCCTATCAACGTCGTAGTCTTCGACGACCCTTTAGGGGGCTCAAGGCCCCGGCAGATCTCATCTTGGAACGAGTTTCCCGCTTAGATGCTTTCAGCGGTTATCTCTTCCGCACATAGCTACCCGGCGATGCCACTGGCGTGACAACCGGTACACCAGAGGTGCGTCCACTCCGGTCCTCTCGTACTAGGAGCAGGCTTCCTCAAATCTGCAGCGCCCACGGAAGATAGGGACCAAACTGTCTCACGACGTTTTAAACCCAGCTCACGTACCTCTTTAAATGGCGAACAGCCATACCCTTGGGACCGGCTACAGCCCCAGGATGAGATGAGCCGACATCGAGGTGCCAAACACCGCCGTCGATATGAACTCTTGGGCGGTATCAGCCTGTTATCCCCAGAGTACCTTTTATCCGTTGAGCGATGGCCCTTCCATACAGAACCACCGGATCACTATGTCCTGCTTTCGCATCTGCTCGACTTGTCAGTCTCGCAGTTAAGCACGCTTATGCCATTGCACTATTAGCACGATGTCCGACCGTACCTAGCGTACCTTCGAACTCCTCCGTTACGCTTTGGGAGGAGACCGCCCCAGTCAAACTGCCTACCATGCACTGTCCCCAGTCCCGATTCAGGGACCAAGGTTAGAACCTCAAACGCACCAGGGTGGTATTTCAACGTTGGCTCCAGGCGAACTAGCATCCGCCCTTCAAAGCCTCCCACCTATCCTACACAGATCCGTTCAAAATCCAATACAAAGCTACAGTAAAGGTTCATGGGGTCTTTCCGTCTTTCCGCGGGGAGATTGCATCATCACAAACATTTCAACTTCGCTGAGTCTCGGGAGGAGACAGCGTGGCCATCGTTACGCCATTCGTGCAGGTCGGAACTTACCCGACAAGGAATTTCGCTACCTTAGGACCGTTATAGTTACGGCCGCCGTTTACCGGGACTTCGATCAAGAGCTTGCACCCCATCAATTAATCTTCCGGCACCGGGCAGGCGTCACACCCTATACGTCCACTTTCGTGTTTGCAGAGTGCTGTGTTTTTAGTAAACAGTCGCAGCCACCAATTTTTTGCAACCCCTTCGTGCTTCGATGTTCTCTACACACTACAAGGGCACACCTTCTTCCGAAGTTACGGTGTCAATTTGCCGAGTTCCTTCTCCCGAGTTCTCTCAAGCGCCTGAGAATACTCATCTCGCGCACCAGTGTCGGTTTGCGGTACGGTCAACTGCAAGCTGAAGCTTAGTGGCTTTTCCTGGGACCCCGTTTGGTTACTTCACGAACAAGTTCGCTCGATCGACAGCCTCGGTATATGTTGGGCGGATTTGCCTACCCAACGCCTACTTCTGCCTAAACCGGGACTTCCAACACCCGGATAACCTATTAAGATCCGTCCCCACATCGCACTTGCAGTCGGTACAGGAATATTGACCTGTTTCCCATCAGCTACGCATCTCTGCCTCGCCTTAGGGGCCGACTCACCCTACGCCGATGAACGTTGCGTAGGAAACCTTGCGCTTACGGCGAGCGGGCTTTTCACCCGCTTTAACGCTACTCATGTCAGCATTCGCACTTCTGATACCTCCAGCAGGCTTCACAACCCACCTTCAACGGCTTACAGAACGCTCTCCTACCACGCACATTTCTGTGCATCCGCAGCTTCGGTAACTGGCTTGAGCCCCGTTACATCTTCCGCGCAGGACGAC
>NZ_AP014569.1:2580000-2582500 GCF_000828915.1 Serpentinimonas maccroryi | reverse complement strand
CTTTCCGCGGGGAGATTGCATCATCACAAACATTTCAACTTCGCTGAGTCTCGGGAGGAGACAGCGTGGCCATCGTTACGCCATTCGTGCAGGTCGGAACTTACCCGACAAGGAATTTCGCTACCTTAGGACCGTTATAGTTACGGCCGCCGTTTACCGGGACTTCGATCAAGAGCTTGCACCCCATCAATTAATCTTCCGGCACCGGGCAGGCGTCACACCCTATACGTCCACTTTCGTGTTTGCAGAGTGCTGTGTTTTTAGTAAACAGTCGCAGCCACCAATTTTTTGCAACCCCTTCGTGCTTCGATGTTCTCTACACACTACAAGGGCACACCTTCTTCCGAAGTTACGGTGTCAATTTGCCGAGTTCCTTCTCCCGAGTTCTCTCAAGCGCCTGAGAATACTCATCTCGCGCACCAGTGTCGGTTTGCGGTACGGTCAACTGCAAGCTGAAGCTTAGTGGCTTTTCCTGGGACCCCGTTTGGTTACTTCACGAACAAGTTCGCTCGATCGACAGCCTCGGTATATGTTGGGCGGATTTGCCTACCCAACGCCTACTTCTGCCTAAACCGGGACTTCCAACACCCGGATAACCTATTAAGATCCGTCCCCACATCGCACTTGCAGTCGGTACAGGAATATTGACCTGTTTCCCATCAGCTACGCATCTCTGCCTCGCCTTAGGGGCCGACTCACCCTACGCCGATGAACGTTGCGTAGGAAACCTTGCGCTTACGGCGAGCGGGCTTTTCACCCGCTTTAACGCTACTCATGTCAGCATTCGCACTTCTGATACCTCCAGCAGGCTTCACAACCCACCTTCAACGGCTTACAGAACGCTCTCCTACCACGCACATTTCTGTGCATCCGCAGCTTCGGTAACTGGCTTGAGCCCCGTTACATCTTCCGCGCAGGACGACTCGATCAGTGAGCTATTACGCTTTCTTTAAATGATGGCTGCTTCTAAGCCAACATCCTGACTGTTATAGCCTTCCCACTTCGTTTCCCACTTAGCCAATTTTAGGGACCTTAGCTGGCGGTCTGGGTTGTTTCCCTCTTGAGTCCGGACGTTAGCACCCGGTGCTCTGTCTCCCAAGCTGTACTCGTCGGTATTCGGAGTTTGCATAGGTTTGGTAAGTCGCCATGACCCCCTAGCCTAAACAGTGCTCTACCCCCGACGGTAATACTTGAGGCACTACCTAAATAGTTTTCGGAGAGAACCAGCTATTTCCAAGTTTGTTTAGCCTTTCACCCCTATCCACAGCTCATCCCCTGGTTTTGCAACACCAGTGGGTTCGGACCTCCAGTACCTGTTACGGCACCTTCATCCTGGCCATGGATAGATCACTTGGTTTCGGGTCTACACCCAGCGACTGAATCGCCCTATTCGGACTCGGTTTCCCTGCGCCTTCCCTATTCGGTTAAGCTTGCCACTGAATGTAAGTCGCTGACCCATTATACAAAAGGTACGCCGTCACCCGTTTCCAGGCTCCGACTTTTTGTAAGCATGTGGTTTCAGGATCTATTTCACTCCCCTCCCGGGGTTCTTTTCGCCTTTCCCTCACGGTACTTGTTCACTATCGGTCGATGATGAGTATTTAGCCTTGGAGGATGGTCCCCCCATATTCAGACAGGGTTTCTCGTGCCCCGCCCTACTTTTCGCTAGCTTAGTACCACACGTCTCTTTTCACATACGGGGCTTTCACCCACTATGGCCAGCCTTTCCAGACTGTTCTGTTAAGTGTCGTGCTATCACTAGCAGGCTCCTCCGATTTCGCTCGCCACTACTCTCGGAATCTCGGTTGATGTCTTTTCCTCGAGCTACTTAGATGTTTCAGTTCACTCGGTTCGCCTCGTGCACCTATGTATTCAGTGCACGATACCCTTGCGGGTGGGTTTCCCCATTCGGAAATCTCCGGATCAAAGCTAATTTGCCAGCTCCCCGAAGCTTATCGCAGGCTATCACGTCCTTCGTCGCCTATCATCGCCAAGGCATCCACCACATGCTCTTATTCACTTGACCCTATAACTTTGAAGTCTGCCACCGCACTCGCTGACCACCGAAGCAGTCAGCTCAGCACCGCAGCAAATCGCAGCACAGCATCAAGGAATGCCTGTCAGGTCTCGCACCTGACGCGTTATGCCGTATCCAATCCGCTTGAAACTCTCGCTTCAAAATTGAATTCGCTTTGACGCAATCAAAATCGTTGTCGGCACACATTACGCCTTGCGACGCTGCATGCCCACAACTTTGATTCGACTCTATGAATTTTTAAAGAACAGCCGTTGCAGCAGGCTCGCACCCGCTGCGTTTTGTCGATAAAGTATCAACATCGAAACACTCGCCCTAGGCAAACGCTTGGATGTTGAAACCGATGCCCGCGGCAGCCGCCGCGGCGCTGCGCTTTGCTGCACAGCCTTGGTGTTTGGTGGAGGATGACGGGATCGAACCGACGACCCCCTGCTTGCAAAGCAGGTGCTCTCCCAGCTGAGCTAA